>NZ_JANAEZ010000029.1:0-524 GCF_024813435.1 Aquiflexum gelatinilyticum | reverse complement strand
CTGCTAAGTCCACTATCAGACACTGCCGGTCCTCCCATACTGTTCCATTGGATCTAGGTCCTATCTACTACGTCACTCATCCCGGGCTTAGCTAAGAAGTCTTAGCTAAGTCTCTCCTAGCTCTTGTGATTGCAGCTACCTCCGATAGGCTCCGAAATGGTCCAAAGTTCTGGAAGTTGGACTTAGGAAGCCTTGCGCACCCCATGGGTCTCGATCCTATGCCATAAGGTCATCCTAGGGCGTATCCATATGGCCCTCCACCCAGTTAGGACACCTCCTACCCCGATTAGGCCAAGTCCCGCTGCTAAGAACTTTGTGCGCTCTTAGCCCACTAAGATAGGTGATCACGGCGCATGGCTGCTCTCGGATAGTCATCCCGCCCTCGTGAATGAACTTGGTCACCTTTCTACCGTACGTAGTTCCCCTGTTTCAGTTCCTAATTAGTTCCTATCCTCCTCGTGTTCACTTCGGAGTCCATGCGCTTTAGTACACATTTCGGACTCGTAAGGATCGCTTCGCGCAAG
>NZ_JANAEZ010000028.1:0-531 GCF_024813435.1 Aquiflexum gelatinilyticum | reverse complement strand
GCGTCGTGCGCCCCCACCGGGAAAGCTCAGTGACCAGGATTGCATCAATTTGTCTGGACTGGGCAAGCGCCAGGACTTTCTTTCGCTCGGCCCGGTCGAGTTTAGTTCCTGAACCTGTTTCCTTAAATATTCCCACCACGTCGTAGCCGGCACAGCCGGCGAAGGCTCGCAGATCAAATTCCTGGCGTTCACAAGACTGATCCGCTGTTGAAACCCGGCAGTAAATGGCGGCACGATGTCCCAATTGAACCCTCCTGGATTTTTGTATCGGAACGCCCTGATTTATATGGGCTGGCTGTTGTCCAAAACAGACTATACTTCAAAAGGGACGAATTTGTATGTCACGACGCCATATTTTCACCGAACGGCAGCGAGCAGCGCTGTTCGATCTGCCCACGGACGAACTGTCGCTACTGAAGTTCTACACGCTGGGCGATGATGACCTGGAAAACATTAGGCAGCGGCGCAGACCGGAAAACAGGATTGGCTTTGCCCTGCAACTTTGTGCCTTACAATATCCGGGCCGTGCAC
>NZ_JANAEZ010000027.1:0-559 GCF_024813435.1 Aquiflexum gelatinilyticum | reverse complement strand
TGGGCAGGTTGAAGGTTGGGTAACACTAACTGGAGGACCGAACCGACTAATGTTGAAAAATTAGCGGATGACTTGTGGCTGGGGGTGAAAGGCCAATCAAACCGGGAGATAGCTGGTTCTCCCCGAAAGCTATTTAGGTAGCGCCTCGTGAACTCATCTTCGGGGGTAGAGCACTGTTTCGGCTAGGGGGTCATCCCGACTTACCAACCCGATGCAAACTACGAATACCGAAGAATGTTATCACGGGAGACACACGGCGGGTGCTAACGTCCGTCGTGAAGAGGGAAACAACCCAGACCGCCAGCTAAGGTCCCAAAGTCATGGTTAAGTGGGAAACGATGTGGGAAGGCACAGACAGCCAGGATGTTGGCTTAGAAGCAGCCATCATTTAAAGAAAGCGTAATAGCTCACTGGTCGAGTCGGCCTGCGCGGAAGATGTAACGGGGCTCAAACCATACACCGAAGCTACGGGTATCACGTAAGTGATGCGGTAGGGGAGCGTTCTGTAAGCCTGCGAAGGTGTGCTGTGAGGCATGCTGGAGGTATCAGAAGTGGGAAT
>NZ_JANAEZ010000026.1:0-563 GCF_024813435.1 Aquiflexum gelatinilyticum | reverse complement strand
CAGCTCAGCGGAGAGCATACGGATAATTTCAGTGCTTTTTAATTGTAATGGACGACCGCTAAGCCCGCCGGTCTCATCGCAATGTTTCATTCCCTGAACCAGGGAACGATCGAGGGTGGTATTGGTTGCAATCACGCCATCAATATTATGACGCACGAGGCTATCGGCAACCTGGATCAATTCCTCAGGCAAAAGATCCGGCGCGATCTTTACGGCGACCGGGACATATTTTTGATGCTTCTGCTGCAGCTCGAGCTGCTTATTTTTAATACCGGAGAGTAAATCATCCAGCGCTTCGCCGTATTGCAGCGTGCGCAGCCCTGGGGTATTCGGCGAGGAGATATTAATGGCGATATACCCGGCGTACGGATAGACTTTTTCCATACAAATCAGGTAATCATCTTTCCCGTGCTCAACCGGCGTATCTTTATTTTTGCCGATATTGATACCCAGCACGCCGTCAAAATGCGCCTTTTTCACATTCTCAACCAGGTTATCGACGCCATGGTTATTAAAGCCCATGCGGTTGATCAATCCCTCGGCATCAACCAGACGGAAGATCC
>NZ_JANAEZ010000025.1:0-585 GCF_024813435.1 Aquiflexum gelatinilyticum | reverse complement strand
TCTCTGCAATTGGCAAGGCGTCGGCGCCAAGGATACCAATCTTGCGGCGCGCGGCGTGTTATGACGACTGGGGTGCATTTGAGCCGCCCCATTTAACCTTCGCCCTCACAGATACGCCATTCGCCTCAGATTTAGCGCCATGCAGACGAGCTTCCACTCGGCTTGCACCTTGTCCAGGCCCCTCATGCTGAACTGACGCAATCCCATCACCGCCTTGATCCAACCATTCGGAGCCTCCACGATCGACTTGCGCCGGCGGTAAGCTGCATCGCCTTGCTCCGTTTTCAATTTCGCCGCAATCGCCGCCGTATGCGGATGGGTCTTGGCATTGACCTTGGCATCTTCACGTCCCTCGCGGCCGAGGGCAACGATGACATCGCCGTGGTGATCGGCGACCTTTGCCAGAACAGCCTCACTACGGAATCCCGCATCCGCCAGCGTCTGGGCCGGCATTTCTCCGGTGTTGGCCTGAACTGCTGCCAGCATGCCCAGCAGCGCCTGACTGTCCGCGGCGCAGTTGGTCAACTCCACCGCCACGATGATCTGGTGCTCGGCATCGACCGCTGTGTACCCGTTGTAGCTCTG
>NZ_JANAEZ010000024.1:0-595 GCF_024813435.1 Aquiflexum gelatinilyticum | reverse complement strand
GAGGAGTTCCTGAGAAAGTCCTTGTCAAAGGATCAAAATTCAGCCATAAAGGCAAATCTTGCTCACCGGCAAGCTTTGCAGAGTAGGTTAATCCGTCCCCGTCAAGGTCCTGAAAAACATCATTTGGAAATTCGAAGCTGAAAAGGATATTTTCAGTGGCTTCCTGATCGGTGATAGGGTTGATGACCGTCGGGATATTGTTTGCTGCGGCAATGACAATGTCGAAAATATCGGAGACAGATCCCCCGTTTCCGTCATCGGCAGTTACTTCGACCGAAAGCGTTCCTACATTCTCAGCCAGAGGGGTTCCAGAGAAAGTCCTTGTCAAAGGAACAAAGACTAGCCATGCGGGTAAATCTCCGCCGCCTACGAGCAGTGCAGAGTAGGTTAATCCGTCCCCGTCAAGGTCCTGAAAAACATCATTTGGAAATTCGAAGCTGAAAAGGATATTTTCAGTGGCTTCCTGATCGACGATAGGGTTGATGACCGTCGGGATATTGTTTGCTGCGGAAATGACAATGTCGAAAATATCGGATACAGCTCCCCCGTTTCCGTCATCGGCAGTTACTTCGACCGAAAGTGTTCCTACATTCTC
>NZ_JANAEZ010000023.1:0-655 GCF_024813435.1 Aquiflexum gelatinilyticum | reverse complement strand
TTGACGGAACAAAATCAACAATCTACATCAACGGCGTCGAAGACAATTCGGCAACTTATGCCCCGGTTCAGATCATTTCAAACACCGCAGACCTGAGAATCGGTGCCATTTCAACAGGAAACAGGTGGAACGGTGACCTTGACGATGTCAGGCTCTACAGCAGGGCACTGACCCCATCGGAAATAGCCGCTCTTTTAATTACAGAGGCAGTCCCACCTCCATCAGCTCCTTCTCTCATTTCTCCGCTAAACGGCATTACTGAGATTCAGGCTTCTTCAGGCACTAACCTGTCATGGGCTCCTTCAGCGTTTGCCGACACTTACAGTATCCAACTTGCTACAGATGCCGGATTCACCAATCTGATCAGCAACCAGAATGCGGTCAATGGAACAGATTTCAATACACCTGCTCTTTCTCCGCTTACAACATACTTCTGGAGGGTACTTGCATCGAATTCTCAAGGTGACTCGGAATGGTCTGAAACCTGGAGCTTTACAACTGCAGAACAATCTCAGGAAAACGACCTCGTAGGCCACTGGAAAATGGATGAAGGAAGTGGCGATATCCTTATCGACTATTCCGGCAACGGAAACAACGCCTCAATACCTACACCTTCAGGAGTCAATTGGGTGGCCGGAAAAATAGGTCAGGCCGC
>NZ_JANAEZ010000022.1:0-1083 GCF_024813435.1 Aquiflexum gelatinilyticum | reverse complement strand
CGTCATCAAAATAGCAGTTCATGGAGTCAGTCCGATGGTCTGGCGTCGGCTGAGAATTGCTGCCGACACGTCACTGGCCGCGCTTCACTTCATTTTCCAGATAGGGCAGGGCTGGGGGGACGACCATCTCCATCAATTTCACATTTATGGCAAAGATTACGGTATCTCCTACGAAGGAGGCATCGGTTTTGTCGATAATCCGTTCCGGGTCGTGATTGATGATTTTGCTTTTGATGCTGGCGATCGCTTTACCTATGAATACAATTTCTTTGAGCACTGGCTTCATGACATTCGTGTTGAGGCCATTTATGAAAACTCTACGCTGAAAGCGCCGTTTTGTATAAGCGGCCATGGTATGCCCGGAGCCACAGCTGCGGATGAGTTCGATAAAACCCTGGCGTTTCTTGAAGCTATCGTTAATGCGGATGATGAAACAACGGTCGGCGAGATCCGCCCTTTTGCTGACGACCTGGATGCTGTCAGGTTCAACCGCCACAAAATCAACCGGCAACTGAGCAGGCTCGACCTTGCATCTCCGGTACTGGAGCCTGAAGTTATCTGGCTGGGCCGTCGTCGCTGACTGATGTCTATAAAGGTATACGTTTTCAGCATGCCTCTCAGATCCCCGAAAAAATGTCTATAAACCTCCCTAAATCAGTGTTTATGGATTATTCTTTAAATCTCTATGATGTTTAAAGACCTTCCGGAGGTTTTGCGTGCAATATGCCTACATCAGGGTAAGCTCGGCCGATCAGAATACGGCCCGTCAGGAAGAGGCATTGTCAAAGGCGGGTTTTCAGCCTGATAAAATTTGTGTTGAGCATGCCAGCGCGAAGGACACAAACCGCCCGGGGTTACAGGAACTCCTGGGGCAATTACGCCCTGGTGATACGCTTCTGGTTCATTCCATCGATCGCCTTTGCCGGAATATGTCGGATATGTGCGCTGTCACCACCCGGCTTCGTGACCAGGGCGTTACCCTTATTTTTCTGAAAGAGCAGCTGACGTTCAGCGCCGGCACAAACAATCCGATGCAGGAACTGCAGCTGCACATGATGTCGGCATTCAGCCAGTTTGAACGAG
>NZ_JANAEZ010000021.1:0-1237 GCF_024813435.1 Aquiflexum gelatinilyticum | reverse complement strand
TCCCGATATTCTTATGGATTAAACAATAGAAGGAATATAAGATTTTTCATATTTTCTATTATCCCTGATTAGAGCAAAAATCCTGTTAATGATTTTTGCTCTTACAGCATTTATTACAGTCATTTTATTCTTTCCCTCAGCAACCTTTCTTTCAAAATAATCTCTGAGTTCCCCCTTCATCCTGATCGCGGAAAGTGCCGCCATATGAAATAGTGTTTTGAGGTCTTTATTTGCCCTGTTGGATACCTTTTTCCTTGACCTCTGGCTTGTGCCTGATTCAAAAGAAAATGGAGCAACGCCTACATGGCAGGAAAATTCCCTACCGTTATCAAACTTGGTAAATCCTCTGGTTGCTATGATTGTCTCAGTAGCTACTTTATCACCTACTCCTCCAACTGACAACAATATCTCTTTTTGAATGGTAAGTTTCTCACTGGAGGCGAACTGTTGGGCTATCTCTTTATCGATAGAACCAATGAGTTTGGTTAATGAAATGATCTGTTTTTTAAGCCTTTTGCTTTTGGCTTTATAAATATCTGAATCAATGTATCCTTCAAAATCTTTTACCTGGGACTGATATTTGGCTCTATCCCTGATATACATATCCCTCTCACTACTAAGTGATTTGACTGTTTCAATAACCTTGTCATCGAGAGTCTGAAGCCTGGCTTTGTCAACATACCGCATCGCATAATCGACTATTCTTTCGGCATCAATTTTATCGTTTTTCCTCCTCTGGACACCGGATCTCAATTTGATTTCTGCTCCGCTCTCCAACCATAATGCAATATTCTGACCTATGCAAAACACCTTCAAAGGATTGGAATAATGACCGGTATATTCAGCACAAACCAGAATCTCCCCCCAAAGACAGCTCTCTTCCAAGTTCTTGAAAAACTTCTTAATGGAAAGTTCTTTGTTTTCTATTTTAAAGTTTTCAATTACCCCATCAGCGGTAATAAGGCAAATGTCAAGTGTCAATTTACTGACATCAATTCCAATAAATGTTTTGAATTTCATACTTTAGCGTTAAGATAAACAAATGAAAAGAACCGTTACCTAATAACCTTAACAGATGTAAGACTAATATCTTATACAGGTCTTGGTTCTTTAAACCTGTCAGTTCCTAATATCGGGATAGTTCTCTCCTAAGGCTATCGATGGATCGCTGACAGGTTTTCAATTATACCACCGTTCTTGGTTTAATACAACTGTTCAAATCTAAGGTAGCTATCGG
>NZ_JANAEZ010000020.1:0-1290 GCF_024813435.1 Aquiflexum gelatinilyticum | reverse complement strand
GAGACTGTTCAATTAACTGTGTCAATGTTTAATTTATTAAATTTTGACTATGAAAGAAAACGGAGATGAATTTGATTTCAAGGCATTTGCCAGACAGGCAGCAGATGCCCTACGCTCAGGCAAACCATTGGCAGGTAAAGACGGGGTATTTACTCCTATGCTTAAGATGATTATTGAATCCGCACTTGAAGGAGAGCTTGATGATCATTTGGATGAAACAAGAAAAGGGTCAAAAAACAGGCGGAATGGGCATGGAGCCAAAAACATTCAAAGCTCGTTGGGCGGCTTTGAAGTTTTGGCTCCCCGGGACCGCAATTCGAGTTTTGAGCCCCGGATCGTCGGCAAGCGGCAGCATAAGATAAGTTCGGACATAGACCAGCAGATCATAGCCCTTTTCGGCAGGGGCATGAGTTACAGGGATATCCAGCAACATGTCGGGGAGATGTACGGGATTGAAGTTTCGGAAGGTACGATTACTGCTATAACCGACAGGCTTTACCCGCAGATTGTTGATTGGCAGAGCAGGCCTCTGGAGAGTCTCTATCCGGTGGTATGGCTTGATGCCATGCATTTTAAGGTAAGAGAAGACGGTGTTGTCAAAACCAAAGCAGTATATTCCATTCTCGGTGTGACCAAGGATGGGCAGAAAGAAGTTCTGGGTGTTTATTTCGGTGACCACGAATCGAGCAGGTTCTGGCGCCAGGTACTCCACGAACTCAAATTGAGGGGAGTGAAGGATATTCTGGTCATATGCATTGACAATCTCAGCGGGTTTGCCGAAGCAGTGGAAGACGTTTTCCCCCAGACCGATGTCCAGCTCTGTCTGGTACACCAGATGAGAAACTCAATGAAATGTATCACAGAGAAAGATCTCAAACCTATGATCAGGGACCTTAAAAAGATCTACACTTCCGATAATGAAAAAACAGCCTTTCATTATCTGGAGGAAGCTGAGAGCCTTTGGGGCGAAAAGTACAGAGTGGTTTTTAAATCCTGGCACCGCAACTGGGACAAACTAACCAACTTTTACAAGTATCCCCCACAGCTCCGCAGACTGATCTATACGACCAATCCGATAGAAAGCTATCACAGGATGGTAAGGAAGGTTACCAAAACCAAAGGTGCATTCAGTTCAGAAAATGCTATCTTAAAGCAGATTTATCTCGCAACAATGAATGCTCAGACAAAATGGAACGGTTCAATATTCGCTTGGCCTTCCATACGAAAAGACCTAATTGCTTACTTTGATGAACGGTTTGAAGGAAATGACACAGTTTAATGAACACTCCC